>JADJNU010000003.1 GCA_016714165.1 Bdellovibrionales bacterium | reverse complement strand
GCAAACATCAATGGTTTGGTGGGATAAAAGTATTTAGCCAAACTCTGGCATTTATTGGAAGCACCCGAGAAGTCAATAATCCTGACCGAAGGCTCTGCCTGTGAACACTTGCAGTCTTTATACAAGGTGTCCCCTGTATCCAAAATTCTTTCTGTCATTTGAAATGCCTTGGCATTATTCGCACGCATCGTTTGAATCACATCATCCAAAGTCACGTGCGGTATCGAATCATCCCAGCAGTCATAATCTGTCACAAAACAACACGGCAGATACGGAAGACCCGCCTCTCGGGCCAAGGCATATTCTGGAAAATGCGTCATTCCAATGATATCCGCACCCATGGAACGATATTGAATGGACTCTGCCTGAGTTGAAAAGCAAGGACCTTCCACGCAAACGTAGGTTTGGCCCACATGGCTTTCAAAAGGCAAGCCCTCTGCAAGCTGAATCGTTCTGCTTGCCATTGACTGACAAACCGGCTTGGCTAAAGACACATGGCCAACGACTACGTCTCCGCAGAAGCTATGATGACGAAGACCTTTGGTACGATCTATACTGGGAATCGGAATGACCATATCTCCCGGGTTTATAATGCTGTTGGAGGCTACCCACAGCTGGCAAAAGCTGAGAATGGCCTTTGCACCGTATTTTTAAGGCCCAAATATTTGCTCTATAGTTAACTTCGCTCGACAAAGTTCATGGTATCTCCATGCCGAGAAACAACTAACCCTCATGATGCCCTATCTTGACGGTTTTTAATCCGCTCGATGCAGAGCCGAAGGGTGTTTCTCACCCAATAGGGAAATTTGTTTTAAAATTTTCAAATTTTTCAAAAACCTGACCCACCTATAATGGCACACATACAAAAATCTCCTCATAAATTAAAACTAAAATATTCACAAAGTTTCTCTCAGCCTACCCCCCGACGCATTTCAGCGCAATGCTTCAAACCTCTGTCAGTTGGAAAAACTGAGTCCACCCAATTGCTTAACTAAAGCCAGTATTTGAGCAGAATGTTCCAGTCTCTCCCATTCCATTCACCGCTTCATCCAAATCCTCTCCCCACAGCTTAAACCGCCGTGCCGACTCAGTATCATCAAACGGTGATGAGGAAGAAAAGGACCCAAGACCTCTCCCATTCCACAGTTGTTGGTCGCTATGGGAACGATAGGTATGGGCCCAACAGCCAAGAAGATTACCATTTCGCTCAGACATTCGCATGGCAATTCCGAAAGCTGAGGGTGTGAAATAGACCCAGTCACTGCGTAAGGAGGATGAGCATGTACAACAGCTCTGGCCTTTTAACGTCGATAGAACTTCAAGATGCATCGACATCTCTCCGGAAGGTTTTCCCTCCAATATGCGACCCTGCAGGTCAATGATACAGAGATCCTCGACCTTAATAAAAGCTTTGGCTACTCCAGAAGGCGTGATGACAATCCTCTCGTCGTTCAAACGATAACTGAGATTCCCGTACGGCAGCGGCCAGCATTCCTCGATCATAAAGACGTCGAGGACCCAAAAGTATTTGCTGTCTCACCTTCAGCTCTAATTCTATGCTCATTTAGAATCCCTTCTGGCAGGCAAGTATTCTATGCAGGAGAAACTGAGTCAAGCTAGACGAACTCAGAATAACGTGGGATATTCCGCCATCATGAAAATTCGACACTTGCATCATTTTTCCTCCCAGAATCCATCACGGAACGAATTCAATGGGGACTTGCTCGAGAGGCAGTTCAATTTGGAACAAACGCGTCTCGATGAGTGGGGCCATTTTAGATCTTTCAAGGCAATATCTGGATAGAACCAATTGACCCTCAACTGTGGACAAATCGTCGTCATCGTGCCGCCTATTGGGCTTACTTTCTCCCACTCAACTTTCTGCGCCTGACCGCCGTTCTCGAGGAGGGACTCCGTCTTAATTTCTTTAAAAACATTAAGGAAGTTGTTGATTTTCGATCTGGTCCAGGAACAGGCCTTCTCCATGGAATCTCCTCCAAATCCCAATACCTCTCGATTGTTACCAATCTATCGACTCAGCTCGCGAACCACTGGATATCATAAGAGCAATGATTGTTAAATTTCCAGTGGGCATGCAAACAGAAATCCACCAGAGTAGTACTCTTCCAGCGAGCGCGCCATTCACAGAGTCTCGCCTTATTGAGTTATTCACTTAACGAGGGACATTCAATACCCGAAAATTTGGATAGCTATTCACATGTCCTTATCTTAGAACCTAGCAGCCGGGCACAAGGACGGCAGCTCATGGTTTGGAGAAATGAACTTCTCGACAAGGGCTATCATATTTGGGCACCTTGCACCCATCAGATGGCTTGTCCATTGCTTGAAATGTCCAAGTCAGATTGGTGCCATGATCGTATATTATTGCGACGACCTGATTGGCTGATTCACCTGGAAGACCTGCTTCCCTTGTTAACCGCAGCCTCACCTTTTCCTATTTGATGGCCTCGCGAATGGCACCTCCCGAATGGTCTTTAGCAAGGATCATTGAGATACCCTTGAGGAAAAGGAAAGACAAAACAAGCACTTTGCCGAGGCCCAAAGAGAGAATTTTTATCATGGCTCAAGAAAGAAGGGCGGGCTCCACTTATTCCTCGCGGTTCTAGAGTTGAGCTGCCGACGGACTTAACTATCAAGGCAAACGAACTGCGTTCAAAATCAGAAATTAGAATTCATTCCACACACGGAAAAATCTAAATCCATTTTTAAAAACCCATAGGCGAATGCAGCCCTGATTCCAGGTTCAGGCAACCTTTGTATTTGTGAGAAGCTCGATAATACTATCGTAAACGGCGACTCTCTCGGGTGTTTCTTTGTAAGCTCTTCTTCGAACTCCCATGGCTAAGTCAGCAGCCGTAATACTTAAGTTGGGAGACCTATAAGTTGGATCGGCTCCGAATGAAAGAAATAGCTTAGCAGATTCCAAATCACCCTCACGAGCCGCATACATCAGCGGATTCCATCCCTTGTTATCAATGTCATTCACATTGAATCCACCGAGATTCCACACCAACTGTGCCATTTCGACTCGTCCGCTCTGAGCGGCCGCAATCAGAAGGGTGGCTCGTTCATTTGAAACAATCTTCTGATCTGAGCCCTTTTCAATTAAAATCTTAACGGCCTTGATGTGACATTTCCGAACCACCTTCATCAGGATTTTCACCCAGCATGTCTTTGCATGCAACGTCAATAGAAGGGTTATCAAGAAGGTTCAGAACGATCTCCTCAGCGCCCATTGTTTCCCAAAGCAATCATGAGAGAATTCTTCCCTCTCGGATGCGAGATTTCCCCCTCCTCCCATCCAATTTGGATCGGCCCTTGCTCAAGAAATATTTGACCTCTTTTTGATTCCTCTCCAGAATCGCCTTCACCAAAGGGGAATACCCTGAGGGAAGGATCGTATTCATACTCGCCCCTTGTTCCAAACACCAATTCATCTGGTCAACTAAGTTTTCATCTATGGCCCACACAAAGGCGTCCTGAACATCTGCACCCGGCGTCCTTAAAAGAGGGCAACCTTTGGTTTTCCCTTCTCCAATGCTATGTTAATGAGGTTTCGTCCGCGATGGTCAATTTTCTCCATACCTGTTTCAGGACTTTGCATCATTGCGACGATGGCCCTTTGGAAGTTGAGCTCAGTCGCTAGCATAATCGGCGTATATTTTGTGGATCTTTCAGGGATATCAGCTCTCGCCTTGTTTTTTATCAATAATTCAATGAGCGGCAAGGCATTTGCCTCTACAGCAAAATACAAAGCCGTTTTCCCAGTGTCACGATCAATGGTATTGATATCCGCACCCAAATTAATTGCCATCAAAACGCCAGAGATGTTTACCACCACGGGCCTGAGATATAAGCATTTCTCGTTCTTGCCTTGATGGCCATCTGCCGATGTCTTCGGCTGTACAATTTTCTCAAAAATTCGCTTTATTCGAAATGGAACCATAATCTCCTCAATAGATAATATGATCTTATCAAATAATCATTTCATCCGGTCCAACTTATGCCCAAAATTTTAGAATCAAGGTCGAAAGTATTTTGGCCGTTCAAGCCCAAATATTGATTTGAACTCGCAATATCAAGATCTTTGTCCAGAATTAAGGGAGCATTCCACTTTCTTCCCTGAAAATCTGTTGACGACGGAATTCCGTCCAGAAACATTTGATAGGTTTCCATTTTACTCGATGCCCAAGCTGGAGCGACCAACTCATCATGACGACTCGCAACTGCAGCAAGCCGATGCACAGAGAGCTCAGGCCGCAAGTGTTCGAGAAACAAGATCGTTCTTCGAATATAAACCTCACGAGAGAGAGGCATAAATTGACCATCGTTCCAAATCTTCTCGAGCGGAGTATTTCGTAATACATGAAGATTATGGAGCTTTACATTGTTGATCGGCAATTGGTTAACCAGTTTTGCGGTCGCAATGACTTGGTCATCGGTTTCTCCCGGCAATCCAAAAATCAAATGAATCCCTAGATCTACCTGGGTTTTCTCTTTTATTCTCAAAATGGAATCGATTGCTCTTTGCCCAGAATGCCCACGTTGCATCCACACAAGCTGCTTTTCATCAAAAGATTGAACTCCCAGTTCAACTGCCACAAATCGACCTGAGCTTGTTGTCTCATTCCATAAATCCAGAACGGCATCTGAAACCACAATCTGGCCTGGTCCCAACCACCACTCCCTTTACATCGGGAAATGAAAAAGCCGTTTTAAACTGCTCACGCAAATGAACCGTTCGACTAAAAGTAGTCGTGTAGGCCTGAAAGTAAACCAAAAACATTTCCCCATTAAATCGTCGCTGCAATCTCGCGCGAGTTTCCTCAATTTGCCGATGCAGAGGCTCTTGAGAGTATTCGGGAAAAGCGGCTGATCCCCACTGGTCACAAAATGCAGACTTTTCCTCCTCCCAGCCCCTCGCGATTTGGGCAAGTTTCAGAAATGCTGACGGGAATCTTATAAACTTTTCCACCAAAACGATGACGGTAAAATTTGCTGATCGCATGATAGGGCAAACCTTGCCAGTGTGAAGCTAATGACATATGTGATACTTAAGCAAAATATTGGAGTTTGGCAATGCCATTGAGAGATGAGCTTAATTCGAACAATCCGTTTCAGATTGAAATCACCCAAGATGGCAGTCCGACCCTCAGACTAAGGGATTCATCGGGTCTTGGAGAATCCATGCATAATCTTAAGGGAGCTTTTTCAGAAACTCTCTATATTTACCTTCCCACCCTTCAAAGGGCCTTCGAATGGCAGGAGCCAGAAACTCGCCTGCTTTCGGTAGGGCTAGGACTTGGTTACAATGAGCTCTCTCCGCAGCCTTTGCACTTAAAAATTATCCGAACCACCCCTGGCGCCTGCTCAGTTACGAAACAAGGATTTTCTTCGCCGCTACTTCATGAGCTGGCTCGATGGAAACCCCTGGAGTCTCCCAAACTGATTCTGATCTATTTGGCGTCTATGATGTAATATTAGATTTGGTGAGTCGCGAGATGAATGTGACTCAAACCGCTGTCCGGAATCAATTGAAGCAAATGGCCGCAGAGAAGACCTGGATGCTCTACGAGACCCTCAACCCATGTGAAGATCCGCCATTTCGGGTGCACGGAATTTTTTACGATGCTTTTTCATCTCAAACTAGCCCAGAGCTCTGGAAAGAAATTAACTTAGATCAGTTTTTTATCAGATTTGCGGACGCTCCCTGTGTCTTGTCTACTTATGCTGCCACGGGATCTCTCAAGCGGGCACTGAAAAAGGCAGATTTCAAAGTTGATTTCGTTCCAGGATTTGGCGGAAAGAGACAAAGCACCACGGCGCTGAGAGATCGTCAGCGCTGAAAATCGAACATCAATAGGCGATTTTTTTTCTTGCGGAGGCCGGCCTTCGAACTTTTGGCTCATGGCGAGCAATGCTTTGTCTTGGCTGAGCTAAATGAGCTATCATTTCTTGATGGCAGCCATTGACGCAGGTGAGGCCCCAATCGCTCCCAGCATTGCGAAGCTTCTCTAGTAAATCATATCTTGTTCTGAACTCTATGAGCATCTCAGGAGTTACCATCTTGCCTCCGCCAAACTGAGTTGTGAAAACTTGATGCTTTCCAGATGATTCGCGAATGAGAATATTCTTTAGGCCCCAGGAATCAAATTCATGGGTTATTCTTCTGAGTATTCCCTGCGATTCCGAAAATTCAACTGCCAACAATTGATCTGTAACTCCATCTATCCATTTTAATTCCAGTCGGGGATGATTTTCATCTCTCTGGACGATAACCTCAAGCTTTCCGTTTTCGCAGCGTGGGATATCCAGCAATTTTGTCTTAGCCAGGTTTAAGCTTTGGGACAACATCAATTCTGCCTCAAGACAGCGGCTATGAGGCTGAGAGAAATAGAGAGAATACATGATAGAGAGAAGAAATACTCCCCCCTTTTCCCTTGGGTAGGGATCGGTTCGTAGAGCTCTCGCAAGTCCGTTGTTTTCGCTATGCCTGGCCCTTTTGTGGCTCAATATTTCTTCTACTCGCATCAGATCAGAGACTATCCCTGCTGTTGGTGTCAAAAGGAATTTTTCCTCGTTAACTAAAAATTGCCCCAAATCCAAGTTTTGAATCTGAATTGAGTCGACGTACTCTTGCGCTTCCTTACTATTTGTCAGCCTCCAATGAACTTCAATGGCGGCTTCTCTACCTATGATTTCAATTTGATGAGGGGCCTCTTCGATTCCTTGCCGTGATGAATACTCCATCAAACGTGATCGATTGATGCTTTCTTGAGGAAGCAATCGTTTGATAAAATCCATCGCTGACTCGTTTTTCACAGCTGATTTGATCAGTCCCATATTTCCTCTATTCTGGATAACCGAGGATTCGCTTGCAACAGAGGACCTGGCCAAACTAACTCTCATTAAGAGAGAATCTCCGAGAGAGAAAAATGAGAAAACAGAAAATTCGATCTCTCAAACTTTTCCAACGTATTTTCAAATTGAGCGCTGAGTGAGCATTGAAATACACGAGCTTCCCCTGACTTCCGTCAGCTTTCTCTATCGGACGTTTGTCGGGTCGAGTTAACGAAGGTAGGGGTTCGTCCCAAAATGGATCGAATCTGCTTGCTCACTCAAGCTTGTTGGAATTTGATATTGTCATGAGTGCAAAAAAACTAGGCATTTTGTTAGTCCTTCTTTTCTCATTGGCTACTGAAGCAACGGAATGGGACGAAAAGATCAACTCACGCCTGCGGAACTAAATGAACTGATCGGAATAGAAAGAGGTCCTGTTGAGAAATCTCAACTAGCTGGAATTGAACAGGCCATCGGATTCTTCTCGCGTGGTGATCTTATTAATTCCAATAGTCTCCTTCCGAGTCACAGGGCATCTTGAAAATCATGCAGGGCAGAAATCGAGCCTACGCAACTGGTGACTTGGTGAAAATACTGGCCGATATTGCAAAAAGCATCTCTCTGGACTTTCCAAATGGGGAGCGACTTCAGATTGGCGATATCAGCGGGGCAGGAGGAGGCCCCCTGGGGCGCCACGGGAGTCATCAAAACGGTCTTGATGTCGACATTGCCTACTATCGCCTCAATCACAAAGAACAGAACCCCGATAACGATCTTGGATTTAATGAAGATTTTGTCCCGAGAGGAGTCCTCTCCTCAAACTTTGACTCAGATCGAAACGGAGAAATCTTTAACCGCCTTATTCAGACGGGTAGAGTGAATCGAATTTTGTCGACGAGGTCGTCAAAAAGCATTTTGCCTCAAGTGGAAAAATCAAGACTCAGATCAAAAAGTGGCCGCAGTTCTCAGAAGCTTGCGCCCCCTGAAAAACCACCACGATCATTTCCACCTGCGACTGACCTGTCCACCAACAAGCCCACGCTGCATAGAACAGGAACCTCCTCCTGTTGGGACAGGCTGTTAGATCTCGCGTATCTTGCTCGCGCAGACTCCAGTAACTCCATGATTTCTTTGATCACCAAGCCCTTTTCATTTTTATCATTCGATCCAATTGCCTTCCTGACACAATGGTCGATGTGCTGTTCAATGATTTTCTTCCAAAGAACCCAATGCCGAACGCACCGCTTTGATTTGAGTTAAAATGTCCATGCAGTAGCGCTTCTCTTCAACCATCTTGGCGATCCCACGAATTTGTCCTTCAAGGCGCTTCAAGCGATTGAGATGACTCGTGTGAGAAGTTCCTTTTTTTCCATTAGATGCCTCCAAGATTTTTACTTTTCAATCGAAGGCTATTGAGTACTACAGAGATACTGCTCAAGGCCATAGCTAATGCAGCAAAGACAGGAGGGAGCAGGGTCCCTGTTGTCGGAAACAAGACCCCGCCGCCAAGGGGATTCCAAGACCATTGTAGACAAATGATAGAAACAGATTTTGACGAACAACCCTCATGGTTTCTTGGAAATTTTCAAAGCCGATCGGCAAAAGCTCCAAATCGCCATTTATCAGAGTCATGTCAGCTGATTCAATTGCGATGTCCGTTCCAGTGCTCATTGCAATACCTATATCCGCTTGAGCCAAGGCAGGTGCATCATTGATACCATCCCCAGCCATTGCCACTCGGCGACCTGCCGATTGCAATTCCTTGACCTTCATAAGTTTGTCCCCTGGCAAAACCTCTCCCGCAAATCTCATGATCCCAACTTGGTTCGCTACACTTCCCGCAGCCCTTTGCGAATCCCCTGTCATCATCCACACCTCAATTCCCATTTCTCCAAGCTCACGTACAACCCGAGGTGCGTTCTTTTTTATCGGATCTGCCACTGCTATCATCATGGCAAGACAAGCTTCTACCGCCACAAATACAGGCGTGTGGCCCAGTGATCCCCATTCTTCCAGAGTTTTCATCACTTCTTCGTTGAGTTGGTAAGATTCGTTGAGCATCAATTTTTGATTGCCCACCAATATTCTCTTTTTTTCTGCAAGCCCTATGATGCCAAAACCTGTTAAGGACTGAAAGTTCTCCACATCCACGCTCATTCCACCATTGTCTTTTGCAAATTCTGAAATTGCTTGACCCAGTGGGTGTTCAGATCGACTTTCCAGGCTCAAGAGCCAGTTGTAAAATCTCTCTTTTTCCAACGATCTCATTGTTCAATATTTTTGCCACAAGGACTTTGGATGACCCTCCGTGATTGTTCCTGTTTTATCCAAAATGATCGCTGTTATCTTTTCACCCACCTCTATTGCCTCAGCACTGCGAAACAAAATTCCTCGCTGAGCTCCTCGACCGATTCCGACGATGATTGCCGTGGGTGTCGCTAATCCCAGGGCGCAGGGACATGCAATGATGAGCACAGAAACAAAGGCAACAAGACCGTAAGTCAATCGAGGCTCGGGCCCTACGAGCATCCAGATGCTAAAACTCAAACAAGCCAAAATGAAAACAGTGGGGACAAAAATCGAGCTCACTCGATCCGCAAACCGCTCAATGGGGCCTTCGAATTTTGGAGCATCTTGGACCAATTTAATAATTTGAGACAGGAAGGTTTCGCTGCCCACCTTGCAGGCTCTCATTTGAAAAGCGCCCTTTGATTGGAGTGTCCCACCAATGACCTCAGAACCAGACTTCTTTTCTACGGGAATTGGTTCTCCCGTCACCATGGACTCGTCGACGAACGAATTTCCCTCTAACACCTCGCCATCCACAGGAATTCTTTCTCCCGGACGAACCGAAACAGTATCACCAACGACAACCTTCTCGATTGCAAGCCTTGTAAGCTCACCATTGACAACCACCAGAGCCTCTTTGCTCTTCAGCTCAAATAGCCCCCCCGTACGGCCATTGAAGTTTTCAGTTTGGCTCTGTTTTCAAGAAATTGGCCGATTAAAATAAATAGCACGATGAACCCAACAGACTCGTAATAAACGTGCGCAGAAAGTCCCTCATGTCTAAAGAGATTGGGTCTCAGAGTTAGAACGAGACTATATACAAAGGCCGATAGGGTTCCCAGTCCCACCAAAGTATTCATGTTGGCATGACCCGTTCTCAGAGTGAGGAACAGACCAAAGACAAATCTCTTCCCAGACCAAAACAAAATGGGAAGAACCAATAGCAACTGTATCAAGTGATTTAAAAAAGTCGACCATTCACGAGCAAAAGGAACCAAATCCATTCCCAACAAAAAAAGAGGAATGGTCAAAATTCCCGCCGCTATCATGCGAATTCGCAAATTTTTGTCTTCTCTTGATTGGTCATTAACTTCAGCGAGATCGACAGGTTCTGCCTTATAAGAATTTTCTGCGGAAAACTGCGATTGGCCACCTTTTATTTCGATGAATTCATATCCGATGGAGCTGGCTGCTTTGCGGACGGCGATGAGAGTTTCTTCAATACTCCCAAGCCTTCCTTGATAATAAGGGTCGCGCGATTGGTCACAAAATTAACTTCCACGTTTTCAATCTCAGGCATTCGCCTGAGGGAAGCCTCAATGTTTCTCGCACAAGAAGCGCAGGTCATACCCTGAATTAAGTATTCTTGTCTCACAAAGTGACCTCCCAGATCAGATAGCATTTGAAAACGCACAAACTTACTTAGATCTTCAAACCCGCTCGTGCTCCCCTTGATTCTACTATACCCCCATGGGGTATGTCAAAATATCTCAAATGTTGACTGAATCCTCGCAATAACGCATTCTCCGTTCCCATGAGCAGACCTATTGTAATTTTGACAACCACGTTTTCATTTGAAGCCGCACACCGCTTGGTTAAGGGCTATCCAGGACGCTGTCAGAATCTTCATGGCCATTCTTTTCGAATTACCTGTGAAATAAAGGGCTTGCAGCTCAACCAATTTGGCATGCTCAAAGACTTTGCTGACTTTAAGGTCATTAAAGACTGGTGCAAGGAAAACTGGGATCACGCCACGCTCTTGGCTGATTCAGATGAATTGACCATTGAATTTTTAAGATCCACCCATCAGAGGCATTTTGTATTTAATGACAATCCAACCTCAGAGGTGATCGCAATTTATCTCCTAGAGAAATCTGCAGAACTTGGATTTCCATTAGATGCTGTGACGATTGATGAGACTTGCACCATTCCTGCACAGTCAGACGCTAATGTTGTGCACATCAAAGATCATATAAACTGGCCCACTTGATTGTTGTTCCAAACTCCAAGGGCGCCTGGCTGAACTCTCAGCCAGCTCCTCTTTAATACAACAGATTCAATGATGGCTTGCGGGCCCGCCAGTTTTAAAATCTAGATCTTTCGTTAAGATTTCTACCTTTATGACCAGATTTATCTGGCTGGCCTGAACAATTTCTTTAGGCCGATACTATCCTGTGTCTATTCAGAATGATTGATGCAAGCGATTCCTGATTTTGACCCAGCTCATCCAGTTCAATTTTGTGACCATCTTGTGTGGTCAGCAAACTGGAACCTGCCCCCATTGTTTTTATTAAAAGTTCCGTCCTAAATTTGAGATTGGGAAACCGACCTTGTCGATTGATAAAATATAAAACCCCCGATTTCAGACAATCAGAAAAAAAGGGCCAAACCACAATCATCCTGACGCTCAATAAAAGATCCGACAAAGACTGGTCCTTTCAAGTTTCAGTCCTTTAAGGTGATTAAAATCTATTCACAATAAACAGGGTATAAATGTCTTGGCGAGAAAAACTGAGATTCATGTGCAATTGCGGTGGTGCGAGCTTTGAAATGATCTGCTTCGCTCAGTGAATTTCCCAATTTAAGGGCCATTGGAGACTGGGGGGTCAAATAAAATATAGATGCGCCTAAAAGCACCGGCAATCGAATATTGAAAGCTAAAGTTTGCATCATGCTGTCTAGATTTTCGTTCGGCAATCCTAAAATTTGATAAGACACAATATGAAATCCCAAAGAATGCGCCCTGTGAACGACTCGTGTATATGCCTCGAGGGTATGAGGACGCTTCGTGGTTTCCCCGTACCACTTTATCGGAGCTGACCAAAGCCAAATTGAGATGAGTAAATCCTGCCTTCCACATGAGTTCAAGTAGCTCATCATCAAGACTCAAATAACTGATTCCATTCATCGCCACAAATTGCATATCTCGGTTGGGAAATCTCTCAATCAAAGCACCACACAGGCGCTTCATTTCATCCTTATAAAAAGTGAGATTATCGTCTTCAAAATCAATGACGCGATAACCTTGCTCATAACGAAGTTCGATCTCACGCAAAACATCCTCGGGAGATCGCCTCCGATATCGATGACCAAAAGTTAGATGAACCGAGCAGAAGGAACACTTATGGGGACAACTTCGAAGTAATCATAAAAGCCAGAGGGTGGTCACCGTACTTGTAGGTCTCTAAAGAGAATGACCCAAGATCTGGATAAGGTAGCTCCCCAATGTCAAAGTTCTCCTTGATTGGATTAAATTGGAGCTCCCCATTGATTTTATATCCGAGACCTCCGACCTCTGTTATCGCCAGCTTTCCCTGAAGGAAAGACACAAAATCAACGATAGATTTTTCACCCTCTCCACAGATGACAAAATCCACTGAGGCGTGCTGCAATACAGATGCTGGTACAGCAGAGACATGCGAACCTCCCATGAGCACCGGAATGTTTCGAAAACTCTTTACCCTTTGGGAAATTTCGAGAGCTTCCCGAAAGTAGGGAGTAAACAAACAGGATACACCAACGAGATCGGGCTGAATTCTCGCAATGTCGTCAGCGATCAGATCGAAGCTCGCGCCGAAGTGATAATAATTATAAAAAGTAGAAAATGGACTTCGATCTAAAATCGAATAATATTCGCGAAGATATTCAAGCTCTTTCGGCCACCGCAGAGTTTGGCGTCCATATCCAGTATGATAGTCCCGAATGACAACTTCAACCTCTGGATGATGCTTCTGAAGGGCAGCGTTGAGATACGCTATCCTATTGGCTGCAAGCGCAACTGGGTCTCATAAAAATCCTGAATGGGAGGCTGAATGAGGAGAATTTTCAAGAAGTGATACCCGGAACAGAATTTGAACCGATATAGCTCATGGCACCAAATGCTAAGAATCGTACTATGATCAATGACATATCATCAGTTCTAAACTGAATGACATGGAAAGGGAAGGCGTATGATGGTGTATCCGAAGCTGACAACCTTGACGAATCAGCAAAATGAACTTCTAGAGTACCGCACCTTTTGCATTCGGATCCTTGATAGCTGAAGCAGCTTCAGCGATGGTGGGAATTCAATTTTGGCTTGAAAAAAAAGACTGAACTATCTCCTTTGGCAACCACTCCGCACGGTAAATCTGGTTAGGTATATCGAATTTTTCCTTTCCTATGGAGGCGCGCCATTTCCACACCACAGAACCTTGCGGGGTCACTTCGATGATGGAGCTCTGTTTACAACCGTAAGAAATTAGGGTGTTTCCATTTCTTAGTCTCTGTGCTGATCCAAATCGATCACAACACATTCACCACTAGGCTTTTCTGTGAAAGCCCAAACCGTCTGATGGGTGATCGGATCAATTTCAAGTACCCATGATGCGGGCTTGATTGTCGTTTTTACAATGTTAGAGAACATCAAAATATGCCCATTTTCCAACCAGCGAGGCGTATGCAAGCCCACCTGCGCACCCTTATGAACCCAAACAATATGCAGAGTCTTCCGGTCAATAATAAAAGCGACGCCGTTCTGGTGATCTGTCGTGAGAATATTCCCAGCGGAAAATTGTGGATGTGAGCTTTCCAGTTCGTTGGGCGGAATTATCTGGACTGCGTTCATATGAGTGACATTGAGAAACCCCTCTTCTGGAGTTCCCTTTCCAGAAGTGTAAGGAGCTACTAGCCTGCCTAGAAGTTTAGAAAGTTCATTGAGGTGCTCTGCCATACTCCAGCGAAAAATTTCTTTACCCTGGGAACTTAGACCAAGAATATAATCTACTTTTACCGTTTGACTTCCAGTCTTATCAAGATCAAGTCCTTGGCCCAGATGGATTGATCTATCGGAGAAATGGAAATATCGTGCGTTACTGTCGCTGGGAACTTCCAGTTAACAGACTTCCCTTTGTATTTTATGATCTCTTCTTTACCTTCGATACTAACAATTTTTGAAACAATGCTTCCATCATCGTCAAGAATTCTACAGAGATTGCCAGGAATAATTTCCTGTCGGGAGCCATCCATTTTTAAAAGGAGGCATTCCATTCCTGGCGAGTTTAATAAAATAAATCCATCTTCACTAGAAATACTACCCGAAGACCATTGAACGACTCCTCTTTCAGAAATTTCGTTCAAAAATGATTGGTGATTTGAGTTTGTCACAGAAAAATTCAGGCTTGCGATCAAGGCTAAGACAATTAGCCCAGGGAAAATCTCCACAAGGAAAACCTTAAAGATACGATTTCGACGCACAAGACTGCATTTTTCCAATCGAAAATCCTTGTGCCAAATATAAGATCACTCATAATATTTTATCGGGTTGTTTGAGACAAAAGGGTACCGTGGGGAACCCCTAGGCCTTAACCCAGGCTGGATGGAGGAACTCCTAAGGCGAGTCAAGAAATTAATTTTGGTCCCTTTGAACTGATGAGCAATTTGAATTCGCGATTTGTCAGTAGAATTTATAGTCTCGGAGTCCTGGACAAAAACAATCTTCATGTCCCCACAATCAATTTGTTGGCGAATTTGCTCTGATTTTCTTTCGGACACTTCGACAGATCCGTAGTCAGTTCCCTCGCGTAAGATAAAATTTTCTATAATTCCCGCGATAGCCTCATCAGAGAGCTGTTCAAGCTGGATCTCGATAGAATTTCATCAATTTTAAATCAAACATTAGGCTCTCCCCACGGTTGGCAGTTGGATGCGACTTTGCCTTCGTCAACGTGGTACCCGGGACAGGGACTTGAACCTGCACACCTTACGGCACTAGATCCCAAGTCTAGCGTGGTCTGCCAATTCTACCCGGGCATAATTTTCCTTGCTCAAAAACCCTGTGAAAGCCTTCGATCTCTATTTGCTAATGAGTTTCCCTATAATCGGGTGCTCGCATCAAATTGGCAAGCCCTTCTCTGTGTCCATTTCGATTCGAACCATCCATCCTTCATTCATTGGATCATCGTTAATAGTTCCAGGGCATCACCCAATAAACATTGACTCAATGACGGTCCGAAACAGGAGCGTAAAGATCATTGGCAGCCTTAACACTTTCAATCACTCCAAACGGCTCGCCTTGGGTTACTTTTGCACCTTCTTCAGGAAGCTCGACATAGACAATCTCACCCAACTGATCCTGAGCAAACTCTGTCACACCAACAGTGACCACATTTTCATCCACCTGAGCCCATTCATGTTCTTTAGTAATAGTTTTCTTCGCAGGAATCTGATTAGGCCATTTTTCTCCATCTCCTTGCTTTTCTCAAAGCTCAAAATTTCAAAAGCACAAACGGTGTCTAACAATGATAGCCTTTAACTTTCGACCCCTTATCTCTACCATTAAATCGGTTCCGGTTTCGGCCAGATCAGCCCTGACGTAACCCACGCCAATATTTTCATTGAGACTGGGTGAAACCGTTCCACTTGTTACTCGGATTTCTTATTGTCAAAAGAAACAACTTGTAACCCCGTCGAGCTATCCCACGATCCACCATTTTGAATCCAATGAGCTTTGATTTTAGTCCTGAAGCCTTAATCGCACAAATTTGTTCTCTCCCAATAAAGTCCTTCTTTTCGGGCTTTACAACCCAACCCAAACCGGCTTCATAAGGATTGGTCTGGTCATCGATTTCATGCCCATACAGGGGATACTTCATCTCCGTACGCAGAGTGTCCCGAGCCCCAAGCCCAATGGGAGCAACTCCAAGATCGCGACCCTTACTGAGTAAGCTGTCCCAAAGAGAAGCTGTTTGAATCGAGGGCACAAAGATTTCAAAACCATCCTCTCCAGTGTAGCCTGTCCGTGCAATATAAACCTTCGAATCTAGATAGGCAGACTCAATAAACTCAAAATGAGGAATATCAAAAACCCGCTCTCCAAATATTCTGGAAGTCAACTCTCGGGCTCTGGGACCTTGCACCGCGATTTGGCCCCATTTTGAGCTCTCATTGATCAGCTCAGCCCCACGATTATTTTCGACAATCCAGGCGAAATCCTTATCCGTATTAGAAGCATTGACACAAAGTAAATAATCTTCGTTCTTTTTTAAACAGTAGATAATGAGATCATCGACAACACCGCCGTCAAAATTTGTCAGCAAAGAGTATTGGGCCTGGCCATTCTCGAGTCTTCCTACCCAATTGGAAGTCAACCACTCGAGAGTTTCAAGGGCCTTTGGACCTCGAACTCTCACCTCACCCATGTGGGAGACATCAAACAGACCAACATTCTGTCGCACATTCACGTGCTCTTTGCGCAAGCCCGAATACTCAACTGGCATGCGCCAGCCAGCAAACTCTACCATCTTTCCGCCGAGCTCCTCATGGCGTTCACACAAGGGCGTTCGCTTTTCAAAGGCCATACAACCACCTCATAAAAAAACTTAATTTGCCTCTCCGGCTCCAACCTGTCAAAGAATAGCCCTTTTCCGCACCTCGACGACCCCAAAATGACAAATTAGGGCCTCAAAAGAACGCCAACTCAAAGGAATTACAACTAAACATTGGATTGTATTTTGCTTGCAATCTACCGAAGGAGGCTTCTCGTGAAGGGGTCAGATAGCCAACCGAAAAAAGCTGAGCGAAAGGGTTCCTGGGCATGCCTTGTAACCCCCTGGACCTTTGTGTCTTTGGCAATGCCTCCTCTGATGAGCTGTCAAGACAATTGGTCCGGTGGAATGAAAAATATTCTCCCCATGCCCTCAGAGGATTCTCAACTCACTGGGGCCGCAAAAATTGTCGAAGACCCTGAATTTGGCGACTCAGAGCTCGTCCCGTACACTGGCTCCGGACACACAGCGATCATAACCAAAATGCGCAGCAGTATGAACCAGAGACTCTTTAGCCCAGAATTGAGTCGCCAGTTGACGGGCGCAAGGGTCGTCATTGGCTCCAAAACGGATGGTACTCCAGAGAAACTGCAAGTCTCTGTTGGAATGCGCCCTCCTCATGGTGGCGTTTCTAGACAATTGGAATTTGAGGTTCCTCTTGAACGTCGTTCTGATGGTCATCTGGGTCGCTCCTCCGTCAGGACAAAGAGTGTTGAGGGCTCAGGAGATCAGGGGTATCAGATTGACGCAGATTGCAAAGATGCCAGCTGCTCCAAAGTAGAAGTCGTCTTAAAGCAAGAAAATCTTGGACCTCAAAGGAGACCAGAGGACAAACCTCAAATACAAGCTGAAACGGCGTTTCTATTCTCAAAAGAGGAGACACAGGCCCGTGTTAAATTGCCTTCAAAGCCAAAGGGAACTCCCGAGCCTTTGTCCGAGATCGATCTAGATAATCCATTGGTAGCGGTGCAAGAGAGTGTCGAAGTTCTCGAAGGGCCTTCTTTTGTCCGCGTGACGATTCCTGGAAAGGATGCCGATCATGATATTTTAAACATCGAAGGGGAACTTTTGAACAACCGACCGCACTTCAGATTTGCAGAAGGCGACCATTGGGGACAAATCCTATGCGGGGTCCTTAATCGGAAATGACGAGGAAGGCGATATCGCGGTTCGAATCAAGATGTCACCGGAGCCAGAGATAGCAAAGAGGGCTTGAAAAGCGAATCTCAACCAGAAAGGGAAAGGCCGCCCCAGCCACAGCCACAATCTGCAGACAAAGCCACCGCAGATGAAAATGAAGGAAGGGATCTGACTATCTTTATTGAAAAGCCTAAAGGTCGGAAAACTGTCCCTGGCAGCGGAAGCGCTCCCAGAGATATGAGGCCTGATCCAACAGATAAGAAGGCCTAGTTCAAAAGAGCAACCTGGCACCCCAAAGCCTCATGAACAGGAACGCCTACGATCCTGATCTCAAAGGGCCTGCGCGAAAAGGCGGATCGCCACAAGCTCAACCTGTTAAACCCGCTCCGCCCGTTAAGCCCGCTCCACCTGGTAAACCTGCTAAAGCTACTCAAATTCAGAAACCGAAAATCCAAAGTCCTCAGGTTCCGCAGCCGACGCGAGAAAATCCCGCGGACAAAAGAGCCCTACCACCACCCTCACCGCACCCAAGCTGCAAGATGAAAAAGCAGATCCTCCTATAGAACAACGAAAGACATTCCAGATCGTGGACAAAGACATCTGGGGCAAGTTCCCCCTCCGCCGTCGTCCCTGTTGATTTTCCGACCCTAAGCTGAGAAAGCCCAAGGAATCACCCGCAGCCTAGAGAGTTGAGAAATGATTCTAATGTCATAAAATTCATGTCTTATTGGACTCAAGAAAATAAATATCAGCGGTGTGGAAAGGGTCGCACTTCTAATTTAAAACCCATTGCCACTCAATTTTTCATCGATTAAAACCTCTTGTTCCCTATACAACTCCGATCTTTCAGGCCCTTGCTACCACTCCGGAGGTTCTGTACATAAGTGCTCTGGAATCAAAGTATGCAGTAAACGACGGCTGGGACATAGAGTCTGCCAAATGCGGAAAAGGCCAGAGCTGTTCGACTGCGGCGGGCCCTTATCAAATCACCGAAACTGCCGCTCGCTATCTGAGATCAGTTCGTCAGCAAGCCTTAAATTTTATCACGCTTCCGCTGAGTTCCTCACGCCAAGTAAGTCCAAATGACGATCGCTCCAAATTCTTGCCGTCAACCTTTGCTATGCCGCTTACGCCAAAGATATGATGGACTGGTTCTAGAACAATTGAGCTGTGGCCTTTGGGCTACACGGAGGGACAGGGTGGACTTGCCCTATCAATGAAGTGTTCTCAAGAAGAAACTCAAGCCGCACGAACATCTTGTCTGCGCTCTTCAATGGCAGGAAAAGCCTTTAGAAACAGAGATCGCTACCGATCCACAACACTTGATGAAATCGTTCGTTTCAAAATGGCTCCCTGTGATAAATTGGATTACGTTCTTATGTATCACGCTTTGAGGTTTGTGGGTGCAAATCCCAACCGCTTTGGAATGTCTCTGGAGGAATCGAAAATACCAAAGAAACTTCCTCCCCTTTATCGGCAAGGACAAAACAGCAAGAACCTTGTCCATACAATGTTGAAATGAGGGACTAGGTCTGAGCGAGCTCTGCCAAACGCAGAGTATTTTCCAGAAGCATGGTGATCGTCATTGGTCCAACTCCACCTGGCACAGGAGTGGCCGCTCTCGCTCATCCCTCTAGCTCTTCGTACCGAACATCGCCGCACAGTTTTGATTTGCCATCTGGAAGAACTTGTCTATGAATCCCCACATCAACAATGACCGAATTCTTTTTAAAATCATCTCTTCCCAAAAATCTCGATTGACCCGCGGCTGCAACTACCAGATCAGCCTCGCGAGTATAGGATCTGAGATCTTTTGTTCGAGAATGACAGACAGTCACTGTTGCGTCGGCACTTATCAGCAAATGCGCCATTGGCTTGCCAACAATATTGCTTCGGCCAATGACCACAGCGTCGATTCCTTTCAGAGAAATTTGATAATACTCGAGAATTGCCATAACTCCGGCTGGAGTGCAGGGAATCACGCGTGGCTGGTTTGTCCATAAATACCCCATTGATTCTGCTCGCAAACCATCAACGTCCTTTTCAACGTCCAAGCAGGCCATGATCTGGTACTCGTTGAGATGCTGAGGCAAAGGAAGCTGGACCAAAATGCCATGAATATTTTTTTGATCGTTCAGTCCCCGAATGAGGACCCGCACCTCGTCTGAGGAGACATCTTTCTTCAGGCGATACTCGAAGGACTGAATTCCCACTTCCTGACAAGATTTTATCTTGGATCCCACGTACACCTGACTGGCCGGATCGTCCCCAATTAAAACAACAGCAAGACCAGGACGAACTCCGGTTCTTTCGAAAAACCCCGCAATTTTGCCTTTAAGGCTTCTCGCCTTGTTTCACTGACTATTTTTCCATTCAAACGAATCACGACCCACTCCCTGACCAGATGAGGCTATTTTTCTCTCATTTTTTGAACTTATAGGCTGAATCCTCCTTATTTCCAAAGGGAGAAACAAATTTTGCGGCAATCTAGCTAGGACATTGACTCGCCACACAAACTCCTCTATTTATGGGGCTTAGCAAGAGAGTTTCAAAAAGAGGTCAGTATATGGCAGTTAGAGTTAAATTAGCCGACGATGGCAGTTCAATTGACTTTTCAAACTTCCGATACACTTCCTCCTCCCTAAAAAAATTTCGACGTAGCCCCGAAATTGAAGGATTCTACCGCTTCATCTACGAGAATGATTTGCGTATCGAAACAGGTGATGTTTTAGATAGAATCATTGTTCGTCGATCGCAGGAGCGAAAATCAAAACGTAAGAAAAGCTAGATTTCTTCTCGGTTTTTACTGTTAAATCCGAGATTTTTCACCTTTTCGGACACCTGATTCGCCCTTCTATCCTAAACCTCTCCTATCAATGCAATACCTCTTTGCAAAGATTCTGACCAAGTTCGGCTAGAGCCGCATTTGGAGGAATTTTTTAATGCCGTTGAATCTGACAACCACTGGACGAACCCGCCAAGGCGGACAAAGTCTCATAGAATATCTGATCCTCGTGGCGCTTATGGGTGTAGCAACTATCGGGATTATTCGAACCCTCCAGGGCGCTCTCAATTCCCGCTATGCTTCCGTGATCCATTCTCTTCAGGCACCAGTAAGCGCGCAGAAATCGTACCGATCAATGAATCAGATCTAAAACGAAAAGATCTCGGTGATTTTATGAACGGAGCAGCTTCCCGCGATGGAAATAGTGAAAAGTGAACTTTCTAAGAAATAACCAAAAAGGCAACTCCCTCGTCGAAACGACCATCTTACTGACTCTCATTTTCCCTTGCATCATAACTGGCCTCTCGCTTGCTGGCGCGGCGGGAACGCGAGTTCTTGCGCAAAAATGTCTCTATGAGGGCCTTATCTGCATACTCGAAGCGAAGAGAGCAAGCGAATGCAAGAAAATTGTCAAAGCTCAGCTAAATCTCATCATTCCCTTTGGCTATCTGAGTCGCCTTGTGCTCGAACAGAATGCCTATTCGATCAAGGGAGAACTTCATTGGCAATGGAACAAACACTGGTCCACGAAAATTCATGATCTTCTCCTCTCGAGTTGAAACCATGAAAGGTTCTTTTCAAACAAATAGCCTGAGCAACGAAGACGGAATGGCCCTGGATCGTCCTTCTGGCTCTGATGCCGACACTCTTCTTGCTATTTGTTGGATACTCATCATTGGGCATCAATCGCTCAGGCAATCCAAAGCTTCACACCTGCCGAGTTGAAGGACTGAAATCTCAATTTACAGTTTCGAAAAACTCTAGACCTCCTTTTAAAACTAAATCCCCTGGCTCACCGCCTTCGAGCATCTAGAATGGCCACTGGCGAGCCCTGACCGTCGACAATGCTCGGACCAATTTACGTTTATCGCTGCACAAAGGGCAGATAAATTAGTTGCGGCTAAGCAAGAAGCACTCCAGTTTCGCCACAGCAATCGCTGCCATTTCTATGAAGATCAGCTAAAATTGATATTTTGATCTACGGGCCAAACTCCGACTCCTTCAAGTGCAATCCATTGAGGGTATCCAACCTAAAATTGCGATTGCCGCCTTGCCGGCGGGATCCCTCACTCCAAATTATCATCCTTTACCTAACTTTACTGAGCTTAGCAAAATTCAGTTTCACATCTTTCTGACAAGAGGATCCTTGGCTGAAAAGAAATCAACGCCTTCAAAAATTTTCTCAATTCGGCTTGCGCCGGAATAAAGGAAAGGTATAAATGTGGAAACCCTCTCTGATCGCGGTCAAATAATTGTTGAGGCTCTCTGGGTTAGCCTCGTGCTCTTTTCTCTCTTGCTCTTCCTGACCTATTTCAGCTCCAAAGTTGAGGAAGAGCATCGAAAAAACCAATTTCATATCTGGGATAAACGGTGATCACGCGGGCCCGAACAATCGGAAATAAAATTCGCAGGTTAAGCCTAAAGCGTCAGCTTGCCCTTTTGTTCTTGATCTCAATTCTTCCGGTCTTGTTGAGTCTGACTCGCGAGGAAAATCAGAGAAATTGGGAGACGGCGTTCTGGGTCCTCGCAATCGATAGAACACTCCCTTCCCACTGGCTTTGCTTTCGTCCCGATTGAGGTTCAAAACTC